>NZ_JAVKPY010000041.1:0-573 GCF_040981035.1 Kocuria sp. CPCC 205297
ATCATCAGCCACCCAAATCCTCGTCGAGCCGCACGAACAGCTCACCGCGCACCGGATTGATCAACTCCGGGTGCTTTTCGATAATGAGTACCTCACCACGCATGGCGAGTGGGATCCTGAGCAGCCTTAAGGTTACGCACCGCACGACGTCCATCTGATCGCCACCGCTATGGGCGCCGTCGTTGGCCACGTGGGATGGGCCAAGCGCGTCATCACGGTCAATGGGCAGGAAGTGACCATCGCTGGTGTTGGTGGAGTCTTAGTTTCACCTGCTGGCCGTGGTCACCACCTCGGCCAGCAGCTTATGGAAGCCGCTCGCCAGTCGATGCTCGCTGACCCCGACATAGAGTTCGGCTTCCTCGGCTGCGCCGAGTCTGTCGTGCCGTTCTACGCCTCATCTGGCTGGCAGCGCATCAGAGCGCCAGAACGGTGGATCAGCCGAGAGGGACGCGCGATCGCCTCGCCAGCAGGACACCCCCTCTTCATCCTGCCGGTGCATGGCAATGCTGCTGAGTGGCCGACCGGCGAGGTGGACTTGAAGGGGCGATCGTGGTGACCGTGTGGACGCTACGC
>NZ_JAVKPY010000023.1:0-8287 GCF_040981035.1 Kocuria sp. CPCC 205297
TGACGGCACGGTCTCGACCACCAGGGTGAACGAGGAGCGGTGCCGCTCGATCGTGAGCACGTGGACATCGGACAGGTCGAAGAGCGCGCACGCCGGCGCGCACATAGCATGGGACACATCGAGGCCTTCGAGGACGGTTGGATTCAGCACCCCCATCCTGGAGGCCTCGACCCCTACCCGACCCCCGTGACACGCACCCCGCTTGGGCCCTTACCCACACTCATTTGGGAAGGGCCGGCAAAGCCGCATTCGGGCTACCGGGCATGCTCCCCGGCGAGTACCTCGCCGTCACCGGGCTGCTGATCGTCGCAACGATCCCGGCCGCAGCGATCCAGTCGGCACTGTCGACGTTCCTGCGCTCCTTCGCCGCGCCCGTCGCCGTCGCCATCGTCGCCTCCGGCATCTCCACCGCCGCACTCATGGCAATCGGCAACGCCGCACTCGTATCGCCCTACGCAGTCGCGACCCGAACGGCCCTGCTGGGCACCGGGTCGTTCGTCGACACCGGCTCCATCACCGGCGGCGACGTCACCGCGATCCTCACCGCCAGCATCATCCTCACTGTCCTGATCCTGACGATCACAACCGCGATTCTCGAACGCCGCGACACCCGTATCTGACGCATCTTCCCCCTCCCGAAAGGAGACACAATGTCCAACTCGTATCCGTCCCAGGGAACCCCACCGGTGCAGGTCTACCAGCACAACACCGCCGCGCCCGGCGTCCCCCCGAAGTCGGCAACCGGCAAAGGCGTCGTCTCGATGGTGCTCGCCGCCATCGCGCTGTTCACCGCCCCGCTGCTCCTCCTGATTCCCTATATCGGGTTCCTTCCCGCGCTCATCGCCGGCGCAGGGATCATCGTGGCCTGGGCCGGGCTGCGCGGCGCAACCCATGGCACTGGGCTGGCGGTCACCGGGATCATCGTCTGCGTCGTCGTGTTCGCGATCCTCGCCGGAGTCGCGACTGTGTGGAACCTTGTCGTCGCCGACCCCGCCGTTCGCGACTACGAGGAACTGCACGAAGTCATCGACTACATCAAGAGCCTCATCTTCGGCTCCTGAACAACGCGAAAGTCTGACGAGGTGCGTCCGTGAAGTCGCAATTCCTGGGCTCCATCCTGGTCGGCCTAACCGTCTCGGCGGTGCTGTTCTTGCCCTTGGTGGTGTGGCAGTACCGCCGATACGGCCGCTTCGATGCGCTCCGGATGTTGTGGACGGCCGCCGGCTTCGTCTACGCAAGCGCGATCGTCGCCTTCACCGTCTTCCCGCTCCCGGAGTTCACGCCCGGCTACTGCACCGCGCGGGCCACGACGCCACTGCTGGACCCGCTGCGCTTCCCAAAGGAGCTGATCGACCTCGTTCGCGCTGAGGGCGCCGGCGCGGTGCTGAGCGACTGGCTCGTATGGGAGTTCGCACTCAACATGGTGCTGTTCATCCCGTTCGGGCTCATCGTGCGCCGCGTGTTCGAATGGCCGCGTGGCGTCGTCCTCGCCGCCGCTTTCGGTACTTCCCTGCTGATCGAGTTCACGCAGCTCACCGGCAACTGGGGCCTGGCGCCCTGCTCCTACCGGTTTGCCGACGTCACGGACCTGTTCACCAACACCACCGGCGCGATCATCGGCATCGGGCTGGAGCGGATCACGCCTCGCCTACTCTCCAACAAGGCCCACCTTCTCGCGCAACGCGACCGGGCACGACCCGTGACACGAGGACGGCGGCTGCTCGGGATGCTGCTCGACTCCTGGTACCTCAGCCTCGCCGCCGTCATCGGCGGCACGATCACATCCACTGTCTACGCCATCGGCCACGGTGGCACCGGCCAGGAGCTGACCCCGGCGCAGCTGTTGGAACTGGAAACCTGGATCTTCCACGGCGCCGCCCTCACTGCCCTGGCCACCGTCGTCGTTCCAGCGTTCGTCACCGACGGCGCCTCCCTCGGGCAGCGCAGCGTCTACCTCGCACCTGTTCCGCACAGCACGACCCGCTGGCGACTGCTTGCCCGCGCACTCATCATCCAAGGCACCTCCACCGCCCTCTTGTTCAACGGCTTCCCGTGGGTGCTCTTCATCCCCGTCTTGGCGTTCGTCGCGCTCCTCAGCGTCGTTGCCAGTGCCCGCGGACTGAGCTACGTCGTGACGGGCTGCGGAATCCGCGACGCCCGCACTCTGTTTCCCGATGCTCACGAAATTCAAGCAGCCACGTGAGCGAAACCATGCTGCGCGACTATCAGATGCTGCTCGCTCGCACTCAGACCGTCCACCGACCGGTCGGGCCACTGGCTTACGACTGCGTGAAAGTCATCATCGTCCGCCACGGCAGCGCGGTCTTGTTCAGCGAGTTCGGGCAGAAGCCCGTGCGCCCAGGAGACGTAATCCTGCTCGGCCCGAACGTGCTGTGCGGGTCCGAGCCCGAAGAACACATCACCATCACCACGATCTACGCCGACACCGACTACGTGATTGATCAGGCATTCTGGCAGCACGCCGGCATCCTCCACGACCGGCTCGATGCAATGGGCTTCGCTGAAAAGCTCTACTCCCATCCAGCGCAGATCCTGCGCCTCGGTGAGGACCGGACGGGCATGATGATGGCGTGGCTGGAGGAGATGGTCGCCCTCAGCCTTGACGGGCAGTTCCAGCGACGATTCCATCGGCTGCAGGCACTCTGGTTCGCGATCATGGACGTGGTCACTCCCTATGTCCGCGTCTCCCCGGTGCGGTTGACGCCTTTGCAGCGGGCACGCTCGCGCCTTGTCTTGCCTCGTACTCGGCGGTTCGCACCTTTGCGCCGTGAAGCGCTGCTCGCGCGCGAGGCCCTCCACGAACGCGTCGCGCATCCGTGGACGTTGCGTGAGCTGGCCAAGACCGTGCGACTCTCCCCGCAGCAACTGAGCCGAGTGTTCGCCGACGCATACGGCAAGACGCCGATCGCCTACCTCACCATGCTGCGGGTGCAGGAGATGGCGCGGCTGCTGCGCGAGACTGATCTGCCCGTTGCCGCCACGGGCCGGCAGGTCGGGTGGTCCAGCCGCTCCCGGGCGACCGAAGCGTTCATCGAGCACACCGGGCTCAGCCCGAGCCGCTACCGGGCCATGCGCCCCATAGGCACCGATCACCGGATGTGGACCAACACTCGTACATCGCAGCGGCTACAGACCCATCCCGTTGGTCGATGCACGCGGCGTCTCGATAGTCGTCAGGTCGCTCAGCGCGAATGGATCGACTTGCCGCGTCAGCGTCGAGCGGCGATCGGCTGCCTTGCGCAGTCCATCGACGTAATGCTGCTGATCCTCCAATTGCGCTGCGAGGGCGTCGACTCGCTCGCTCAGATACGCAACCCGATCCTGCAACCGTTCACCCGCGATGCTTGACCCGGCGTTGATGAGTGCACCCCTCCGTAATCCCTCGGGTTGCGTCTCCTCGCTGACTACGAAGAACCAATCCTCCTTGCGGCGCTTTGCGGTGGGTGCCGCTACGGTGGGGTCTGCGAGTTCACTCAGGGCGGCGGTCGCGAACTCGTCGATCCGAGCTAGTTCGGAAGGAACATTGTCTGCGAAGGCATTACTCACGATCTCCGAGACCAAGGAGAGCGTCGCGCGGGTGAGCTGAACCGGGCCGTCAGCGTCGAACTGTCCCGCCAGCGTTCGGCACTGCTCGGCGATGCCGTAATGCGCGTCGATCATTCCTTCGACCTGCGGCGTAATATCGGGAGGATCGGTCTCGCCATGCCCCACCAGCACATGGGAGGCGTGTAGGTCGTCACCGATACGCACCCGATAGTCCTGGTAGCGGCGGATCTCGTGCGCGATCGCGGAGCGCTCAGCGCGATCCAGTGACAGAACTCTCATGCGGCCAGCTCCTCCCTGGTCCCGTCCCCGAGGGACGGGTTCGCATCGGTCAGGTGCGCTGCCGGCGACGCTGGAGCCCAGTCTCAGCTCAGGGTGACGTTGCTCGGGCCTCGCTTGAAAGACGTGTGGCAGATCTGTCGAGGCTCTGCGGCCGTGGGTTAGCTCGGGATTCGTACTGGTCATCATTGATACGGATCTCCGCGTCTTTGGGCAGAGACGGGATATTGAGTCGCTGACCGGCAGCGGGGTCACCTACGCTGGTGGGCATGTTGTTCTACGGCACTGCTTCGCTGCGTCTGCGCAGCCGCTAACAGCGGCGGGCACCCTCCACAGGTTGTTGCTCCCGCCCCCGGTGATCACGGCCGGGCGGCTCTTTCAGCGTGCCCGGCTCCGCAACAACCACGGAGCAAACAGTGCCTACCTATCGAGGTGGCCGTCATGAGCACGGCCAGAACTTCCTGACTGACCCATCCACCATTGCCACGATCACACGGCTCGTGGCTGCCACCGAGGGCCCGATCATCGAGATCGGCCCCGGTGACGGAGCACTCACCACCCCGCTGGCCCAGCTCGGGCGACCGGTGACAGCCGTCGAGATCGACACCAGGCTCGCCCAACGCTTGACCCAACGACTCCCGTCGCACGTGGAGGTCGTCGCCGACGACTTCCTGACCTACCGGCTTCCAGCATCTGCGCATGTGCTCGTCGGCAACCTGCCGTTTCACCAGACCACGGCCATACTGCGCCGCATCCTGCACTCCCCGGCATGGACCGATGCAATCGTGCTCGTGCAATGGGAAGTCGCGCGGCGCAGAGCGGGCGTCGGCGGTGCCACGATGATGACGGCGCAATGGGCGCCTTGGTTCGAGTTCACGCTGCACAGTCGTGTTCCCGCTCGCGCGTTCACCCCGCGTCCGGGAGTCGACGGCGGAATCCTCACCATCCACCGTCGCGAACATCCGCTGCTGTCCCCGACACGGCGACGCCAGTTCCACGCCTTGGTCCACCGCGTCTACACCGGCCCCGGCCGCGGGCTGGCCCAGATCCTCGCGCACACCACCTCACTTGGGTCACCACAGACCGCACAGGCGTGGCTGACACGCCACGGCATCACCGCTGCAGGACTCCCGAAGGACATGCCCGTCGAGGCATGGGCGGACTTGTTCAAGACCACCGGTTCTTCACCGCCTGCACACCGTGCGCAGACGCAGCAGGTGAAGTCGAGGAGGCGCCGTCGATGACCATCGCTGCGCGGCACCAGGCCTGCCGCTACACGTCAACAGCTAGGAGTGCCACGGAGCACCGTTCCGGTGAAACATCCACAGAACTGGCAGCGCGGCTGCTCGCAGAAGCACCTCAACGGGATTGGCGGCTCCGTGACCTTGCCGCGCTGGTTCACCTCTCGGTGTCACAGCTGGGCAGAGCGTTCACACAACGATTCGGGATGCCGCCCATGCGGTACCTGGCTCACATTCGGGCCCATCGGCTGGCTGAGCTCCTGGTCGAGACTGATCTTCCAATCGGCGTCGCCATGACAAAAGTCGGGTGGCGCAGCCGTGGGCATGCCGCACGGCAGTTCACCGACGTCGTCGGGATCAGCCCGTCCGAATATCGGCGCACTGCGATTGGGCGCGCTCTCACGGAGACCAGCCCGTGGCCATCAGCAACGCAGGGCAGCCCAGAATCAAAAGGCCCTCTCACGACAGGAGTGCCGTGATGCCGTCGGAGAGAATCTCGCGTGGGCTGATGTGGTGCGTCGCGTGGAGCCGCGCATAGGTAGGAGCTTGGTCAGGGTCAATGGCGACGCGCTTCTCGTCAGGCGCCATCGGAGCGGTCAGGGAGGCGCCGATCACCAGGTTTGACAGCAGATACGCGGTTCCCAGCGGATCCGGGGTGCCTGCTTGTTCGAGCAGGACGCACATCCGCTCGGAAAGGGCCAGGTACGCGGGCCCCCTGGGTGCGCGCATGCCGATGACCTGACCGGCCCACCGGTGGGTCGTGAGGTGCGCAAAGAAGGCGTGCATCAGGGCGGGCAGGTCGGCGTTGCGGATCGACTCGGACATCACGGGGTCGTCTGCAAGCGCTGTGTCGAGGGCGAGGTCGAACAGATCGTCGACTGATTCGACGCGGGAGTACAGGCTGGCTGGAGCGACACCCACCTGTTGCGCCACCGATCGCAGGGTGAGGGCCCTCAACCCGCCTTCGTCCAGCAGCCTCACCGATGCCCTCGCAACCTCGACGATGTCCACTGCGCGGAGGCGTTGCACAGGTTTGCGGTGTTCCCAGTAGCTCACCCCACCAGCCTAACCAAACATGCTTCAGTTAGCTATCCATTCTATGTTAGGTTTAGCGCATGCTGGATGCCACCACCCTTCCGATCACGTTGGAGAACACTCGACTACGTCCCCTGTACGAGCTGGACGCAGACGCGTATGCGGCCGGCACCAGGGATGAGGCTGTGCGGCGCTTCGGCCACCTGCCCGAGCCCGACTACACCCCCGAGTCCGTGCGACGGATGATCCGCGAAGAAGTTGCGGCGGGTCTGTCGTCGGGCACGTTGGCCGTCCTCGCTCTTGCGGATGCCGAGACGGACCGGTTCGTGGGCTCTTTGGTGCTCTTCGATGTCAGCTCTGAGGCTGCCGAGGTCGGCTTCTGGATTCATCCCGATACGCGGGGGGATGGGCACGCTCGTCGGGGTCTGGAGCTGGCATCGCGTTTCGCACACAGCAGTGGACTTCGAACCTTGACGGCACGCACACTCCCGGAGAACAAGGCCTCCCAGCGATGCTTGACGACCGCAGGGTTCCGTGAGGTCGAGCGATCCGTAGGGACCACGCCCGCAGGACAGCACCAGGAGTTGTTTCATTACAGGCGCGATCTCGTGCCCACCACCCAGTGGCCGTTGGTGACGGAGCGACTCCATCTCCGACCGCATAACGTCGACGATGCCGAATGGCTTTACGAGCTGTACTCGCGACACGACGTTGCCCGCTACCTGTTGGACGAGCCATGGACCGCGGAAGTCACCCGCGAAAAGCTCGCCGAGCGGCTAGCGAAGACCAGCATCGATGGCGAGACTGGTGCGCTTGCGCTGGTCATCGAGCATGGCGGCGTCGCGATCGGAGATGTGGCCCTCTGGCTCACCGATCACGAGCACCGTCAAGGCGAGATCGGGTGGGTTCTCGACCCGGCGCACGGTGGGCAAGGTTTCGCCAGCGAAGCCGTCCGAGCAGTACTCGCCCTCGGGTTTGATCACTACAAGCTCCACCGCGTCACCGCGCAGATGGATGCCCGCAACAGCGCCTCGGCAGCACTCGCTCGTCGTGTCGGGCTCCGGCTCGAAGCACATCACGTCCAGGACTGGTTCAGCAAGGGCGAATGGACCGACACCCTCATCTTCGCGCGACTTGCCTCCGAGAACATGCGCCAATGATCGGGAGTCTGACTTTCATGCTCCCTGTACGCGGCTCCCAAATCTACCGCGCTCTGACGACGTATCGGCATATTGAAAGACTGAGATGACTCAAGATCCCCCTGCGCCGGCCTCGCAGTACACACGGTGGTTCGTGCTCACCGCCGTCTCTCTCGGTTTGCTACTTGCAACGGTCGACACTTCGATTCTCTACGTGGTCGCGCCTCTTCTGACGGACGAGTTGTCGGCGAGCGTAAGTGAGTCACTGTGGATCATCAACATGTACCCCCTAGTCATGACTGGCCTACTGCTGGGCACCGGGACGCTCGGGGATACGTTCGGACACAAGCTGGTGTTCCAGATTGGCATCAGCGCGTTCGGGATAGCTTCACTACTCGCAGCCTTCTCTCCAAACGCGTGGGTGCTGATCGTCGCGCGCGCACTACTCGCGGTGGGTGCAGCACTAATGCTGCCCGCGACACTCGCGATCATCCGATTCACGTTCGAGGACGAGGAGGAGCGCAACGTCGCCATCGCTGTTTGGTCGAGTGTCTCGATCGGTGGCATTGCCTTCGGTCCGCTCATAGGAGGCCTGCTCCTGGAGTGGTTCTGGTGGGGCTCGGTCTTCCTCATCAACGTCCCCTTTGCCCTCGTGACCTTCTTGTTGGCGGCCATGTACGCGCCAGCGGCTCGCGCATCGGCAAGAACGTCCTGGGACTTGCTGTCATCTGTGCTGGCGCTCGTTGGGTTGACTGGCCTAGTCGCAGCGATCAAGCAGGGTGCCGTATCGGCCCCCTCCGGTGCGTTCATTACAGGGGCACTTGCGACGAGTTTCGTCTTCTTCTGGTGGTTCGCACGGCGCCAGCGGAGACTCCCAACACCGCTCCTGGATTTAGTTGAGCCCCTGGGCTGACCCCGTTTTTTAGGTCCGGTGGTTCTGGGAGTCGTCCTGTCGCCCGTGGTTGCGGGCAGGGAGACTGGTCAGATCATGTCGAACAGCAGGAAGCGTCACACCCCGGAGCAGGTCGT
>NZ_JAVKPY010000024.1:0-6595 GCF_040981035.1 Kocuria sp. CPCC 205297
AATGCTGCTGAGTGGCCGACCGGCGAGGTGGACTTGAAGGGGCGATCGTGGTGACCGTGTGGACGCTACGCGTGTAGCTCAAACGGTCGTTTCTGCACCAGCCACGCCGGCTGACTCGGCAAGGGATGCAGACCGACTAGCTCAAGCATCCCCCCTGCGCTCCAACTCACGCTTAGGATTCACTCATGGCACGGAAGAACTCTGAGGAAGTCCGCCCTGACATCCAGGCGGTACTCGACCGCACGCCGTCCAGCGCCCGCGTCGGCGCTGGACGCGAGATACGCAAGCTCCCCTCCCACCTCATGGAGGGCGAGGAGGTCAAAGCCCTAGCATCAGGCCTGTACGGCAAGGGCAACGGTCTGCTCACCTTGACGACACATCGCGTCCTCTTCACCTACGAGGGATGGACCAACTCGCAGACCGAAGACTTCCCGCTGAACCGCATCTCGTCGGTGCAATGGGAAACGGGGATGCTTCTGGGCAAGCTGATCATCTTCGCCTCAGGCAACAAGGCTGAGTTCACCCAGATGGACAAGGCAAACGGCAAGGCCCTAGCCGACGCCATCCGCATGAACATCGAAGCCACGGCCTCCGTCCCGACCGGAACGAGCACCCCCGCACAGGCCACCACCGAGCACCCCCGCGAGTCCCCCTCTGCGCCCGACCCCTTTGAGCAGCTACGAAAGCTCGGAGAGCTGCGCGACGCCGGCATCCTGACCCCCGAAGAGTTCGAGGCCAAGAAGGAGCAGATCCTCAATCGAATGTGAGGCGCAGTCGCAGCCGGGCACTCCTACTGCCGGAGCAGCCGCTACTCACCCTGGGATCAGACGGGGCGGTTAGCCGGACGAGGAGCTATGAGCTGCGTAGCAAAAATCATCACTCCTGGCCCGGTTCTGCTACACGCGGTTCTGCACGTAGTTTTGCTACATGTTTCATGTGGCTTCGTTCGCTTGGTGGCGGAGTTTTTGCAGCGCTCCGTGGCGGTCTTGTTGCCGCGATCACGCAGGACTGGCTGCAGGTAGGTGTCGCGGTCTGAACCGAGAGGGGTGCGCCCGGTCGGGGCCGTTTGGATCGCTGCCGCTACGTCAGAGTCCGAAGGCTCCGCCGCTGACGAGGATCACGATGCCGAGGCCGATGAGAACGATGGGGAAGAGGATGTGCTCCCAGCGTTCGAGCACTTCGGCGATCGGGGGGCGGGTGGCGACGAACTTTGCCAGGGCCACCAGGACCGCGACGAGCGCGAGGAAGACGATGCAGTAGGCGACTACTGCGAGAGGTTCCACGCTGAGGAAGACAGGGGTGTAGACGCCGATGTTGTCGCCGCCGTTGGCAAAGGTGACGCCTGCGACTGTCCACACGCCGACCTTCTTGCCGGCAACCTTGGCCTCGTCGTCATCGTCGTCATCGTCTCCGCGCCAGGCCTGCCATGCGGCCCAGAGGCCGAGGCCCAGAGGGATGAGACCGAAGTACGGGATGGCTGCCGAGGGCAGGAATGCTCCGGCACCGATGGTCACCAGGACCGCGGCACCGAGGATGCCGGCGAATCCGAGGTACTGGCCGGCCAGAATGCGGGCGGTAGTGCCGCGCTGGCCTGCCCCTCGCGCGAAGAAGAGGGAGAGCACGATGATGTCGTCGATGTTGGTCGCTGCGAACAGGCCCATCGCCTGCAAGACCGAGGTGAGGATCATGCGCCCTCCCCAGCTGCGTCGCATCCGGGAAGCGAGCAGGCGGGATCGATGCACGGGGCGTCTTCGTCCACTGCCAGGGTGGCATCGACCAGTGCCGTCAGCGCCTGCGCCAGGTGCGAATCGGCGATCTCATATCGTGTCCGACGACCCTCGGGCTCGGAGACGACGATCCCACAATCGCGCAGGCATGCCAGGTGGTTGGACACGTTCGGGCGTGTCAGGTCCAGATCTCGGGCCAGTTCCGCCGGGTAAGCGGGATGGTCGAGCAGGGTCAAGATGATCCGGGATCGAGTGGGGTCGGCCAGTGCACGACCCAGGCGGTTCATCACGTCGAGACGCGAAGCAATAGTCAACATGGACTGAACTATACAGCGCGCACTGAACACTCGGTCACAGGCGTCAGCCCAGATCGCATGCCCGTAAGGGGAACCCTCACCGGACACCACCGCTACTTATCGAGAGGAACGACGGCACGCCTGGCGGGCTGTCCCGTAAGACCCGTCCGGTGAACTGTCCGGTGAAGGGAGGCTATATGACACACTGGGGAGCATGTCCCCCTTGAAGGTCGGCTATGCCCGAGTCTCCACCGACGAGCAGGACCTGACCGCGCAGCGTGACGGACTCGCGGCGTTCGGCGTCGATCCCAAGCGCATCTACGTCGATCACGGGCTCACGGGCCGCAACGCCGACCGTGAGGGCCTGCGGCAGGCGCTGGCTGCCTGTCGGGACGGCGATACGTTCGTGGTCACCAAGCTCGATCGGCTGGCGCGTTCAGTCCGTGATGCCCACCAGATCGCCGACGACCTCGCGGCGCGGGAAGTGAAGCTGAGCATCGCCGGATCGGTGTACGACCCGACCGACCCGATGGGGAAACTGTTGTTCAACGTGCTGGCGATGGTCGCCGAGTTCGAAGCCGACCTCATCCGTGCCCGCACCCGCGAGGGGATGAAGGTCGCCAAGGCCAAGGGCCGGCTGCGCGGGAAGTCACCGAAACTCACCCCCCGGCAAGAAGCTCACCTCGTCCAGCTACATGCTGCCGACGAGCACACCGTGGGCGAGCTGGCCGAGCTGTTCAGCGTGGGCCGCTCCACGGTCTACCGCGCCCTTCAGCGCGCCGAGCGCGGGCGCGAGAACGCCTTGCAGTAGGTGCGTCGTGGACGCTCGAGCGCGGTGGCGAATCCTCAGGCTCCACGTCGAGGACCAGGTGCCCCTCGCGCGCTTAGCTCGCGAGACCGATGTAGGGCTGCGGACCCTGGAGCGCTGGCACGCCCGCTACCGCGCCGACGGCTACGCCGGACTGGAGACAGCCTCACGGGCGGACGCCGGCTCCCGCCGCCTTCCGCCCGACCTCGTCGACCTGATCGAGGGCCTGGCACTGAGCAAGCCGCGGGCGGCCATCGCCACGATCCATCGCAAAGTCACGGGCATCTGCGCCGCCCGGAGGTGGCCGGTCCCCTCCTACTCGGTGGTGTGGGACATCGTGCGGACCCTGGATCCCGGCATGGTCACCTTCGCCCTGGAGGGCGCAGCGTCCTACCGCGACAAGCACGAGCTGGTGCTACGCCGGCAAGCAGAGCTGCCCAACGCGATGTGGCAATCCGATCACACCATGCTCGACATCCTGGTGGTGGGCACCGAAGGCAAGCCCGCACGGCCATGGCTGACAACGATCCTCGACGACTGCTCCCGGGCGGTCTGCGGCTACACAGTCTTCCTGGGCGCACCGTCGGCGATGAACACCGCCCTGGCGCTGCGCCAAGCGATCTGGCACAAGACCGACCCGGCCTGGCCGATGTGCGGCCTGCCCGACGTGCTCTACGTTGACCACGGCAGCGACTTCACCAGTGACCAGCTCGCCCACACCGCCGTCGACCTCCACATCCGACTGATCCACTCCACCGTCGCCCGACCCCAGGGACGGGGCAAGATCGAGCGGTTCTTCGGCACCATCAACACCGAGCTACTCGCCACCCTGCCCGGACACATCACCGAAGGGCACCCCTGGCCGACACCGAAACTGTCCCTGGCCGCCCTCGATAGCGCCCTGGAGGCGTTCGTGGCCACCTACAACGACCGCACGCACAGCGAGCTCGGAACCTCCCCGCGCAGCGCGTGGATCGCCGATGGCTGGCTGCCCCGAATGCCCGAGAGCCTGGAAGACCTCGACAGACTGCTGTTGACCGTCGCCAAGACCCGCGTCGTGCGCCGCGATGGCATCCGCCTTCAGGGCCTGCGCTACGTCTCGCCAACTCTGGCCGGCTACGTCGGACGCTCGGTCGTGATCCGCTACGACCCCCGCGACATCACCGAGATCCGCGTCTTCGATCACGACGAATTCGTCTGCAAGGCCGTCAACCAAGAGCACCACGACCAGAAGGTCAGCCTCAAGGAGATCCAGGCCGCGCGCAACGCCCGCCGGCGGGCGCTGCGAGCCGGCATCAACGAACGCATCGCCCTCGTGGCCGCACCTACCGAGACGCCACGGATCACCGAAGCACCGGCTCCGGCGCCGAGGTCGGCGTTGAAGATCTACAAGGAGGACCTCAGGTGAGCCAGCGCTTCATCGTCACCAAGGAGCACCGCCGCTTCACCGAGTTCGCCGACGCCGTGCGCCGCGGGCACACCATCGGTTTGTGCTTCGGATCAGCCGGCGTAGGAAAGACACTCTCCGCGCGCCGCTACGCACACTACGAGAAGGCTCATGACCTGCTGACCTACTGGGGGCCGCGCTCCGACAACGACGCCAAGATCTACGCCGCCTTGAACCGGAGCCGCACCGTGCTCTACACCCCCAGCGTGCTGACCACCCCGCGGACCCTGAAGGACGAGCTGACCCAAGCCATCACCCGCACCAACATGTGCATCGAGCAGCACCTCGTACCTCCCGGCACGGCCACTCCCGAGGCCTGGGGATGGCGACACGGCAGGAACTACGTGGAGCTGATCATCGTCGACGAGGCCGAACGACTGCGTCCCGCCGCTCTGGAACTGCTGCGCGATCGCTACGACCGCGACGACATCGCCCTGATCCTGATCGGCATGCCCGGCCTGGAGAAGCAGTTCAGCCACTACCCCCAGTTCTACAGCCGAGTCGGCTTCGCCCACCAGTACCGGCCCCTGGGACAAGACGAACTGCTGTTCGTCCTCGAGCGACACTGGCGATCCCTCGGCAAGACCCTCGACCCCGACGACTTCACCGACGCCCAAGCCATCGCACGGATCACCCGCGGCAACTTCCGGCTCCTCGAACGCCTCTTCCCCCAGATCCAGCGGGTCCTGAAGATCAACGAACTCGACACCATCACCAACGACGTCATCGAAGCCGCACAGAGCACCCTGGTCATCGGTGTCACCTGACCCCGCCACGAAGCGACCGAAGAACCCCGCCATTCAGCAGACGAAGTCACATGTTTCAGTAGCTCAACTACGTGCAGAACCACTCCGCCGCGTGTGTAGCAGAAACGACGGCGAATCAACGAAACGGCCCCGCAAAGTCCTCGACTGGGCCTCATCCCACGACGCTTACGCCGATAGCCTGAGCACCATCAGCGGTGCGTTGACCGGTTGGATCCGCCACCGTTTTCGCACATGCGGCGGCGACGTGTGGGTGCGGTCAGTAGGTCGGAGACGGTCGTGGGCGATGGTGCGGCAGCGGCCAGCGAGCCGACGCGCACGCGGCCTCACCGACGCGCCGAAAGTCATCAGTAAAGCGGGTTAGTTGTACTGACCGGGGACTCGATCAACGTCCCCGGTCAGTACAGCTAGACGCGAGAGAGCAGACAGAACGGGTGGCCGGCGGGATCGGCCAGCACGAAGACCTGTTCGTCTCTTTCATCGGAACGATCCATAAGCACTATGGCCCCAAGAGCGCACGCACGTTCGACGTGACGCGACAACTCGTCGCGAGAATCGACGATGAACTCAAGATGCAGTTGCATCGGAACGTCTGGCGAAGGCCAGGTGGTCTGGGTGAGGGAATCGACACGCTGCACGGCCAGCCTGACAGCTCCCGTCGAGTCGACGAGTTCGACCCACTGCGGCTCACCATCGGCAACGTCGGCGTCATGGTTAAGGCCCAGCAGTTCGCCGTAGAAGACTGCGACGTCTCGTACGTTGACGGCGTCGACGGTGGGGTGCAGTAGCCGTGGGAAACCCGATTTACCCATGAGTCCACTGTGTCATCGCAGGACATGGGCAGCAAGGAGGCTCCGCCTGAACGGGGTAGAGCTCCCGGCGTCGTGTAGCTCAAACGGTGGCGGATTCAACCGGCCAACGCACCGCCGCCGCTAGTGGATCGTGGGTGTCATGGCCGGATTGTCGAACGAGCAGCAAGAGAACGTTTGGGCGTTGTGGGCGAAGGGCGAGTCGGTCAGACTTATCGCCCGCACGATCGGCGTGAGCCAGACCCCAGTCAGGACCCTGTTGCGCCGCTATGGCGGAGTGAAGCCGCCGCCGCGCGCCCGGAACCGACGCCACCTGACGATGAGTGAACGTGAAGAGATCTCCCGCGGCATCGCTGCCGGCTTGTCGTACCGAGCCATCGCCACGCGGCTGGGGCGCCATCACACGAGTATCAGCAGGGAAATCGCTCGCCACGGCGGGCCCAGCACGTACCGCGCCGCCACCGCCGATGCGGGCGCGTGGCGCAACGCCCGCCGCCCGAAACCCACACGTCTTCATCGTGACCCGGCGCTGTCGAGCCTGGTCGCGGTGAAACTGGAACGTGGTTGGTCACCCACCCAGATCGCCCATTGGCTACGGCGCGAGCAACAGGATTCGTTGTCGCACGAGTCGATCTACCACGCGCTGTACACCGGCCAGATCCACGCGCCACGAAGTTGAGCCCCCGATAGTGGTGTAGCGCGGTGGTCTTGCTCGTCGTTGCCGACGAGAGCGCGGCCACCGTG
>NZ_JAVKPY010000025.1:0-6089 GCF_040981035.1 Kocuria sp. CPCC 205297
CCCGCCGGGTGCGCGGTTCCACCGCCACCGGGCGCCCGCCGGCACCCCGCATCCGAGGCGCCGGCTCCGCAGCAGTCGGTTCCGGGTCCGGTGGCGAGGTGGGGGGCTGCTCCTCGAGCAGCTCCTCCCACCGGTTCCCGGACCCCGACGGGACCGTGCCTGGCGAGGTCGAACGACGTGAGAACAAGCCCAACGGGACCACCCTTTCGAGACCCCGCCAAGGGGTCGAGACCAGCCCTCCGCAGGAGCAAGGGGATTGACCGGAACGGGAACACCTGGCAGCGAGGAACGAGCGGTGCGCCAGGTTTTCCGTTACGGACAATCATACCTTGCATCCCCGTTTCAGCGCCCCGACGAAGGAGGATCATAGCGCGCTGGAACGGGGGGCGTGGTGGTGTGCTGGGCCTGACCGACGTAGGAGGACAGAGCCAGGCCCAGGGCACCACCACGCATCGTCTGCAGCGCAGCGGAAGACGATCCCCCACCTGCCCACGGTGGGGGTGCGTGATCGAGGTTCTTCCTCGGTCACCGACCAGCCCGGAGGGCCTGGTCTTCTAGGTGGCGGGGAAAGGAGCTCGCTTCGCTCACGCTCATTCTTTTCCTGCACTCCGCTCTTCCCCAGTGCGTTCTGTGGTGCTGTTGCTGAGGGGACCAACCAGCCAGCCTGGGAGGGAGTGAGGGAGCGGAGGGCAGGGGGATGCCTTAAACGCTCCCGGGGCACACCTCCGGTGAGGAAGGGGTGGGATAGGGAACGTCTAAGGCATCTTGAACACGTGCGGATCAGCCCGGTCGGTCGATCGGTCGCATCGGTTGACCACCCGTTGCGGGTGGTTGAAGAAGGCCCACGGCATTACTCGTGGGCAGTGGCGGCATGTGCGCACAGCTCCGGTACTCGTCTCGTGGCAGGGCTGCTGTCCACGAGCGGCACTGTAGGGCTTGGCACTCCTTCGCTGCCCAGGTCTTGCGATCCCTGGTGACGGCCCCCGTCTGTGCGCTCGGCAAAAAGAACCGGCTCTGACCCGGGGAGCACCGCGTGTGAGGCGGCTGGTGATGTTGATGCGGGACCGCGTCTCAGGCCCCACCCAGGTCTTCCATCGCTGGGCGCTCCATTGCACCTGTTGGCGCAGGCGCTAGAATGGACTCAGTTGTTCGTTGCAGAACCCAGGATAGGCCCCGTTGGCGCGGGGCCTTCCGCATGTCTAGGGCGTGTCGCATTAGTATCTGCTGCCTCGGAAGGGCACGAAGACGGCCGGAGCGGCTGATCTTCCTGATCGAGTGCTGCCAAGTTCCTCGTGTTTGATCTTCATGCACTGCCATGCGTCTCGTAGCCTGGGGGGGCGTGGTTGCTCCCCCAGAGCTTCTGCTGTAGTGTCCAGAACGGTAGCTAGGGATGAAATAGTTCCCTGAGCGCCACTTCGAGAAACCCACGCTTCGGCGTGGGTTTCTGCGTTTAAGAAGGAAAAATGTTAATCGCCTACATAGACGAAATCGGCGAGACAGGGGCATTTGTCTTTCGAGATGATAAAAGGTTCAACACCAGCCCAGCTTTTGGTTATGCAGGTTTCATAATACCTGATTCTCAGGCTCGGCGCTTTGGTGCAATATTTTCAACAGAAAAAAGAAAAGTTTTTAAATCTCTCATAGAAGCCGAGAGTGATCCAGCGCACTGGGAGAGAAAAGGCGCGGACATATTCAATGCTACAGCCCCAAATCATCATCCTGAGCAGTTGAGAGTTTTTGACAACCTGGTAAATAGTGTCTCCAGGATGGGCGGTAATCTTTTTTATTATGCTGATGAGAAGCCGTTGGGCACGCCAAAACAGACCCAACTGGACACCACAAGGCGCGAACGCGAGGCAATGCAAGAAACGTTAAATCGCTTGGCTCGCCATGCCGAACTTTTAGGTTCCAACATGATGGTGGTCATCGACCAAATCAATGAGAAAGTTCGATCTGAACGCATCTCAAATATGTATAGCCATATTCTGAGTCGAGCCGCCGATTACCCGGAGATGCGCCGGATAATCGAACCCCCGATGCACGTGGACAGCCAGTTGAGTTCTAATATTCAGTTTGCTGACTGGGTCGCCGCTTGTGTGGGAAGGGCAATTGATTATCAATTGCTAGAAAACTCTAGATATCAATGGGTGACAGATTCTAGTAAAATCAGTTCGGTCTACGGGAAATTTACGTATGAATCCAAGGTTCACCTTTGCCATCGCTCAATAGAAGATATCAACCACTCGGGCATTTTTTACAAAGAACGCATATTGGATGCGCCAAACAACTTCAACCCAGTGATGAACCAACTGGACCCGAAAGTTAGAGAAAAAATGGCTAAAATCCATGCGGCAAGCATTCCCAAAAGGAAGTAACTAATTATATTTTTAGCTGCTTGATTCGACGATACAGCGTTGCCCGAGAGATCCCTAAGTCTCTTGCGACCTGAGACGTCGGCTGACCTGCTTCGATTAGGCGCTGGGCGTTGCGGATCTGGGAGTCCGTAAACTGCTGCCGACGGCCGCCAAGATCCCCACCAGCAGCTCTGCGTTTGGCCACTGAGTCGGTGATCCGTTCCCGTTTGATCTCCAGCTCCATCTGAGCCAACGCGGCCATCACCGTAAACACCATTGACCCCATCGGGGTCGATGTGTCTACGTCTCCCCCACCGAGGTTGAGCACCCGCAATCCCACACCGCGTCCCCGAAGATTCTGAGCCAGTTCGAGCATGGTCTGAGTGGAACGCCCCAACCGGTCCAAGGTTGTCACCACCAAGGTGTCCCCCTCCTGGAGAGCACCCACAGCCTGGTCAAAGCTCGGGCGAGACGCCCGGGCACCTGAGACCCCGTGATCGACATAAAGGTCGTCCCGACGCACCCCCGCACCCAGCAGGTCTGTCACCTGCCGGTCCGTCCCCTGGCTCCTCGTAGACACCCGCGCGTACCCAATCAGCTTTCCCATGTCCCGTCTCTGCCTCCCGCTTGTCTCGCAACCGACCATCAGCACCCCGGTCGGCGCGACCGGTTGAAAGACAACGCTACGAGACAGCCCCCGCCCCGGATCTCCGGCGCCGAGCCCGGAACGCCATGAGACGTCTTGCAACTCATCGGTTGGGGAACACTGCAAAGATTCAGCTACGGGGATCCGTGGCCCCGATGTTGCTCTCCCCTCTAGGCTTGCCCCCCATGAAATGGGAAGACATTCTGCAAGCTGCCGCGGAAGCCATGCGCGCCCCAAGCTCCGCTGCCCGCGCCTCGCTCACAAAGTGTTGGGACAGCACCTCACCCGACGAACACGCCCAACGATGCGTCCTCGCGCACTACTTGGCTGACCAGCAAGATGACCTCGAGACCGAGATCTATTGGGACGAGAAGGCGTTGACCGAGTTCGCCCGCGTCAAAGATGGCGAGCTGACTTCCATCGGAGTGCCCTCCACCGCCGGGTTCGCTCCTAGCCTGCACCTGAACCTGGCCGATGGTTACCTACGAGCCGGCCGCGTCCAGGACGCTCGTGACCAGCTCAGACGCGCCGAAGCTAATAGAGAGCTTCTCCTGGACGAGGGTTACGGGGCAATGATCCGCCGCGGTCTCGATCGGCTCCACACACGTATCCAGGAAGCCGAAACCGATTGAGCTTCTGTGAGCTCACTGTTGCGGAGCTGCTGGGTTGTCCGTCCCCATATCGACCATAGGGGGTCCCAAGATGGGGTTCCAGTGCTCGTCGTGACGGGGTGCCAGAATGGTTGCCATGACCACTCACGGTGACACCCCCAGCAGCGAAACACCTAGCCAGAAAGGGGTGCCAGGGGGTTCCAATGCGGTGTTCACGATGAAGGAAGCCGCCGATGTGGCAGGTGTCAGCGTGAGCACCCTCCGCCGACGTCGCGGCGAGCTGGAAGAAGCGGGGGCCACCATCACCTCCGCCGGGTGGCAGGTGCCCATGACCGCGCTCATCGCCGTAGGACTCATCCACGGCGAGGGGTTCCGCCCCGCCCCACAGGCCAGACCATCGACACCATCTGCTCAACCCGCGGAGGAAGCAGAGAGCACCGGGCGTCTACTCGAGCGCGTCCGTGAGTTGGAAGCTGAGGTCCAGGAATGGCGACGGCGCGCCGAAGTTGCTGAAGCAAGAGCTGAAGAACGCCGTCGAGCTCTCGATGCGCTCCAGATCGCGAATGAAACCGAGCGCATGGCGCTGCGCATGCTCACCGGACAGAGCTCCCACACCCCACAAACCCCTGCGGCCCCAGAGCCTGCTCATCCCACGCCGACGACTGAAGAGCCGGGAACCTACCGGGAACCCGCAGCTCCCGCGGCGCCGTCCGAGCCGCGCCGCGGGTTATTCTCCCGCATCTTCTCGGCGTAAGCTCGGGGGCTGCAATGAGCTGAGTGGTTCGTGCAGAAGATTCCCAGCGAGGAGCGATCCGCGTCTACCAAGACGAGGAAATCTACCCCTCGACGCAGACGACCAAGCAACGTGCCTATAGAGCTAGACAGAAAGAGTCCGCATGCCTCAGTGGCTGATACAAGCAGCAATCGCGTCTATACTCCCCGCTCTCATCGCGCTGGCTGGAATTGTCTACACTCAGCGCCAAGCCCAAAGCCGGGAAAAGGAGCTGTGGATGAGAGATAAACTGGCTGGTATCTGCGGCGATTTCTTGGGCGAGTGCCAGCGACTTTGGCGCTGGGCGGCGATGCACACGCGGGTCGGTTACAAGGGCCAAGAAGACGAGTACGACACGCCCATGCCTGACTGGATCAAGGAAGCCTCCAGGCTCAAGGGTCTCATAGACATTTATGGATCCGAGGAACTTTCCGGTGCAGCCCAAGAACTGCTGAACGCTATTGATGCATGCTGGGAAGGGACAACCGGGGCCTTTATGAGGTGCGACCAGGCAGAAGAGTCATTTAAAAAGGCTTCCCGTAAATTTCTCTGGAGCCCAACACGCCTCCAGTGAGCGCAAAAATAATTTATCGTTCAACACCAAAATCGCCGCGCCCCCGTTCTGAGATTGATTTTAGTAGATGCCATTCCTGCATCTTTTCCGCCGATCGAGACGGTGCCACTCGCTGTCGCTGAGCCTCCCGAACCTGTTTGCTAGGTGCAGGGAAATCTCGCTCCATGTGTTCTCGGATCTGCTTCCATTCCGCGCGGCGGGCCGCCACCACCTGAGCCTGGTGCTCCTGCTGCTGACGCACCGCGATCACCGAGCGCTTACTACGGCCCGCCTCACGCCGCCGCGGCGCGGTCTGCAAACCGTGCTCCAGCTCCAGTCGGGTGCACGCGCTTTGGGCGGCGCGGCGGTCGTTGCGCCCGTGCCACACCGTCCCCTCGTCACTGACCCGGCACACCACCACATGCACGTGGTCATCGGCGTGGCGGACCATCACCCACGGGTGCTCCGCGAAACCCATCGACTCCGCAAACGTCTGGCCTGCCTGCGCCCACTCCGCATCCGTCAACCGCCGATCCTCGACAGTGTTGCGCAGGGAGGCCTGCCAGATCGGTTTCGTGATCTCCGGTCGGGTGCGCATCGCCGCGCGCATCTCTTTCACCCACGTGACCTCATCCGTGTCCCCCTCCACGAATAAGTTTCCACCGACCACTACACCCCCAGAACACGCACGCCCGCCACGCTGATAAGAGTGCTCATTGGCGTGCCCCGGCCCATGCAGGTAGGCGCCGATGTTGCCCGGATTCGAGCCCCGGGTGATCTTCGCGATCACGGCAACGCCCTCCGTAACGCGCCCAGTTCCCGAGCCAGGGCCTGCACAGCTTCGTGCAGCTGCGGGGTCGGGACCACCTGCCCCTGGTTCACCGCGCGCATCAACTGGTTCAGATTCGACCCCACCCGCGCCAAATCCGCCCGGATCCTCGCCAACTCCTGCACCTCACCCACCCCCGGGGTGCTCGCCTCGAGCTGTTCCTGGAGTCGTTCCCGAGCCCACACCGAGACCCGTTGCCCGCCGGCGGCCTCCGTCCACGCCCGGTGCTCCGCCTCAGTCAACGACATCGACACCCGCCGGGTGCGCGGTTCCACCGCCACCGGGCGCCCGCCGGCACCCCGCATCCGAGGCGCCGGCTCCGCA
>NZ_JAVKPY010000026.1:0-5706 GCF_040981035.1 Kocuria sp. CPCC 205297
GGCGTGTTAAATGGTGGGAGGCCGCGCCCCCTAAAGGGGGTGCGGCCTCGACCACTTCTTTCTTTCATGTTAATCCCGGCGGTGTCTTACTCTCCCACACCCTTTCGAGTGCAGTACCATCAGCGCTGTGGGTCTTAGCTACCGGGTTCGGGATGGGACCGGGCGTTTCCCCCACGCTATAACCACCGGAAACCCTGCCACCAACCCCCTGCACGGTGACTACCAGCAACCATGCGTGGGGTGATGAAACCATGGGGTCCCGTGTTTCGTGGACCAAGCAATATTATGTTACCAACCACTACCCCCGGCCCACCCCATACACCAGCCTGCGGGGCCGGGTAGCGGGTGGGGGGTTGTTGGTGGTCAACCACATGGTGGACGCGAACATCACGTTCTTCGAATGAAGGCTGTGTGTGTAGAAGTTTTCGGTGTATTAGTACCAGTCAGCTCCACGTCTTGCAACGCTTCCACATCTGGCCTATCAACCCAGTCGTCTACTGGGCACCTCACACCCCACAAAGGAGGTCAGGAAATCTCATCTCGGAGCAAGCTTCCCGCTTAGATGCTTTCAGCGGTTATCAATCCCGAACGTAGCTAATCAGCGGTGCTCCTGGCGGAACAACTGACATACCAGAGGTTCGTCCGTCCCGGTCCTCTCGTACTAAGGACAGGCCTCCACAAATTTCCAACGCACGCAGCGGATAGGGACCGAACTGTCTCACGACGTTCTGAACCCAGCTCGCGTACCGCTTTAATGGGCGAACAGCCCAACCCTTGGGACCAACTCCAGCCCCAGGATGCGACGAGCCGACATCGAGGTGCCAAACCATGCCGTCGATATGGACTCTTGGGCAAGATCAGCCTGTTATCCCCGAGGTACCTTTTATCCGTTGAGCGACGGCCATTCCACAATGTACCGCCGGATCACTAGTCCCGACTTTCGTCCCTGCTCGAGCTGTCACTCTCACAGTCAAGCTCCCTTGTGCACTTACACTCAACACCTGATTGCCGACCAGGCTGAGGGAACCTTTGGGCGCCTCCGTTACTCTTTAGGAGGCAACCGCCCCAGTTAAACTACCCATCAGGCACTGTCCCTGACCCGGATCACGGGCCGAAGTTAGATATCCAGAGTGACCAGAGTGGTATTTCAACAACGACTCCACCACCACTAGCGTGACGGCTTCACAGTCTCCCACCTATCCTACACAAGCCACACCGAACACCAATACCAAACTATAGTAAAGGTCTCGGGGTCTTTCCGTCCTGCTGCGCGAAACGAGCATCTTTACTCGTACTGCAATTTCGCCGAGTTCATGGTTGAGACAGTAGGGAAGTCGTTACTCCATTCGTGCAGGTCGGAACTTACCCGACAAGGAATTTCGCTACCTTAGGATGGTTATAGTTACCACCGCCGTTTACTGGGGCTTAAATTCTCCGCTTCAACCCCGAAGGGTTTAACGAGTCCTCTTAACCTTCCAGCACCGGGCAGGAGTCAGTCCGTATACATCGTCTTACGACTTCGCACGGACCTGTGTTTTTGATAAACAGTCGCTTCCCTCTAGCCTCTGCGACCCCGACCAGCTCACACCGCGTGGGTGTTCACCAACCAGGGCCCCCCTTCTCCCGAAGTTACGGGGGCATTTTGCCGAGTTCCTTAACCATGATTCTCTCGAACGCCTTAGTATTCTCTACCTGATCACCTGTGTCGGTTTAGGGTACGGGCGACTAGAACCTCACGTCGATGCTTTTCTTGGCAGCATAGGATCACCGAATTCCCTCACCTAAGAGAGTCCCATCACATCTCAGGCCCATGACCCGCGGATTTACCAACGGATCGCCCTACATGCTTAGACCAGGACAACCATCGCCTGGCTCGGCTACCTTCCTGCGTCACACCTGTTAACACGTTTACCTCCCCGGATCAGGTCCCACGCTCCCCACACACTCCCATGACCGTAAACGGCCACGGATCGTGGTGGTTCGGGTGGTTAGTATCCCCGGTTCGATAGGGTCGGTTCTTCGTCGGTACGGGAATATCAACCCGTTGTCCATCGACTACGCCTGTCGGCCTCGCCTTAGGTCCCGACTCACCCAGGGCAGATTAGCTTGACCCTGGAACCCTTGATCATCCGGCGGACGGGTTTCTCACCCGTCTATCGCTACTCATGCCTGCATTCTCACTCGTTGAGGTTCCACCACTGGGTCACCCCGCAGCTTCACTACCCCAACGACGCTCCCCTACCCACAACACCACCTCAACCACAAACGGCTCAGCTATACGGTGTCATGCCACAACTTCGGCGGTGTACTTGAGCCCCGCTACATTATCGGCGCGGAATCACTTGACCAGTGAGCTATTACGCACTCTTTCAAGGGTGGCTGCTTCTAAGCCAACCTCCTGGTTGTCTAAGCAACTCCACATCCTTTCCCACTTAGCACACGCTTAGGGGCCTTAGTTGATGGTCTGGGCTGTTTCCCTTTCGACTATGAAGCTTATCCCCCACAGTCTCACTGCCACGCTTACACTTCACCGGCATTCGGAGTTTGGTTGACGTCAGTAACCTTGTAGGGCCCATCAGCCATCCAGTAGCTCTACCTCCGGGAAGCAACACGCAACGCTGCACCTAAATGCATTTCGGGGAGAACCAGCTATCACGGAGTTTGATTGGCCTTTCACCCCTACCCACAGCTCATCCCCTCCATTTTCAACTGAAGTGGGTTCGGTCCTCCACGCGCTCTTACACGCGCTTCAACCTGGCCATGGGTAGATCACCCCGCTTCGGGTCTAGATCACGCCACTACACAACGCCCTATTCAGACTCGCTTTCGCTACGACTACCCCACACGGGTTAATCTCGCGACGTAACACTAACTCGCAGGCTCATTCTTCAAAAGGCACGCTGTCACCCCAAAAGGCTCCAACGGCTTGTAAGCACACGGTTTCAGGTACTATTTCACTCCCCTCCCGGGGTACTTTTCACCATTCCCTCACGGTACTGATCCGCTATCGGTCATCAGGAAGTATTCAGGCTTACCAGGTGGTCCTGGCAGATTCACACGAGATTTCACGGGCCCCGTGCTACTCGGGAACAACGTCACACCACGCACACCACGGTTTCGTCTACGGGACTCACACCCCCTACGGTCTGGCACTCACCACCAGTTCGACTACCACAGCGCCACAGCGCCCGGGGTGGCGACCCCGAGAACAACGCATCCCACAACCCCGATCATGCAACCCTCGCCAGGTATCACACACAACCGGTTTAGCCACCATCCGCTTTCGCTCGCCACTACTCACGGAATCACTATTGTTTTCTCTTCCTATGGGTACTGAGATGTTTCACTTCCCCACGTTCCTCCTCGCACCCTATGAATTCAGATACGAGTGACCACGCATGATACGCAGCCGGGTTACCCCATTCGGAGACCCTCGGATCACAGCTCGTTTATCAACTCCCCGAGGCTTATCGCAGATTTCCACGTCCTTCATCAGCTCCTGATGCCAAGGCATCCACCGTGTGCCCGTAACAACTTCTACGCCACACAACACAAAACAATCATCAAAGAACACACCACACACACCCACCACACCACCACAACCAGGAATCCGAAAACCCCTCGACCGTGATCAACGTGTGACCAGATGCACGCGGCGTCCAAGATGCTCGCGTCCACTATGTAGTTGACAAACAACAACCCACCAACACCACACACCCACCACAATGGATGCGTCAGTGCCCCAGGAAACCAACCAACGTAACTTGTTGATCGACAACCCAACAATGTGCCACCACGAACCCCCACACACACCACCACCAACCATCCAAGCCAGCAGTGTTCCCGTGTGCGTAGTATCCGTGTCCGCTTGCTGATATTCCACCCATGAGCAAAACACCCACCACCGTCTCAACGGCGCACCACGATCTCGTGGTCTGTGGGGCCACCAGCCACCCGGCCGGTCAGCGTGCTCCTTAGAAAGGAGGTGATCCAGCCGCACCTTCCGGTACGGCTACCTTGTTACGACTTAGTCCCAATCGCCAGTCCCACCTTCGACGGCTCCCCCCACAAGGGTTAGGCCACCGGCTTCGGGTGTTACCAACTTTCGTGACTTGACGGGCGGTGTGTACAAGGCCCGGGAACGTATTCACCGCAGCGTTGCTGATCTGCGATTACTAGCGACTCCGACTTCACGTGGTCGAGTTGCAGACCACGATCCGAACTGAGACCAGCTTTTTGGGATTAGCTCCACCTCACGGTATCGCAACCCATTGTACTGGCCATTGTAGCATGCGTGAAGCCCAAGACATAAGGGGCATGATGATTTGACGTCATCCCCACCTTCCTCCGAGTTGACCCCGGCAGTCTCCTATGAGTCCCCACCATCACGTGCTGGCAACATAGAACGAGGGTTGCGCTCGTTGCGGGACTTAACCCAACATCTCACGACACGAGCTGACGACAACCATGCACCACCTGTACACCAGCCCCACAAGGAGGAAAACCCATCTCTGAGCCGATCCGGTGTATGTCAAGCCTTGGTAAGGTTCTTCGCGTTGCATCGAATTAATCCGCATGCTCCGCCGCTTGTGCGGGCCCCCGTCAATTCCTTTGAGTTTTAGCCTTGCGGCCGTACTCCCCAGGCGGGGCACTTAATGCGTTAGCTACGGCGCGGAAAACGTGGAATGTCCCCCACACCTAGTGCCCAACGTTTACGGCATGGACTACCAGGGTATCTAATCCTGTTCGCTCCCCATGCTTTCGCTCCTCAGCGTCAGTAACAGCCCAGAGACCTGCCTTCGCCATCGGTGTTCTTCCTGATATCTGCGCATTTCACCGCTACACCAGGAGTTCCAGTCTCCCCTACTGCACTCAAGTCTGCCCGTACCCACTGCACACCCGGGGTTAAGCCCCGGGCTTTCACAGCAGACGCGACAAACCGCCTACGAGCTCTTTACGCCCAATAATTCCGGACAACGCTTGCGCCCTACGTATTACCGCGGCTGCTGGCACGTAGTTAGCCGGCGCTTCTTCTGCACGTACCGTCACTTTCGCTTCTTCCGTGCTGAAAGAGGTTTACAACCCGAAGGCCGTCATCCCTCACGCGGCGTCGCTGCATCAGGCTTGCGCCCATTGTGCAATATTCCCCACTGCTGCCTCCCGTAGGAGTCTGGGCCGTGTCTCAGTCCCAGTGTGGCCGGTCACCCTCTCAGGCCGGCTACCCGTCGTCGCCTTGGTAGGCCATTACCCCACCAACAAGCTGATAGGCCGTGAGCCCATCCACAACCAGTACAAACCCTTTCCACCCCCCACCATGCGACAGGAGGTCATATCCAGTATTAGACCCAGTTTCCCAGGCTTATCCCAGAGTCAAGGGCAGGTTACTCACGTATTACTCACCCGTTCGCCACTCATCCACCCAGTGCAAGCACCAAGCTTCAGCGTTCGACTTGCATGTGTTAAGCACGCCGCCAGCGTTCGTCCTGAGCCAGGATCAAACTCTCCGTCAAAAAACATTCAACAGAAACCACCCCACCACCACACCAAACAGCGCAGCAAAACCAGGGCAGGATCCCAGCTGACACCCAACACCCCCAGGAAACGGGAAAACACCCCAGGGGCCATCAGGCCATCAACCAAAAACAAAAAAACTTTGGTATCAACAAACTAGACACACTATTGAGTTGACAAACAACAAACCACACC
>NZ_JAVKPY010000027.1:0-5240 GCF_040981035.1 Kocuria sp. CPCC 205297
AGGAACTGACGGTAGTTGCGGACACAGTGGCGGGCGATCTGGCCCACTACCTTGTTAGACAGGGGAATCTGGCGCTCACGCCGCACGGAACGGGTCAGAACCGCCACGGCTATTGACTTTTCTCCCGGGTGAGAGACCACCCCCGCCTCATGACTCAGGGACCCGAATGAACCGGTCTTTGCCGCAACGGTGACGCCTGGGTAGGAGAACGCCTCTGCGAATCGATGACCCCAGGCCTGTTGAGAGAGCACCTGCCGCATGAAGGCACACTGTTCCGCCGAGGCCGCGCGGTCCTGCCAGATGGCGCATAGAAGCGTGACAAGGTCCGACGCTGTGGTGGATGAGACAGACAGCGGGTCATACTCCACCGGGTCCGGCATGAGATAACGGTCTCTGCCCTCGTCGTCAAAGGAGGCGGGCGCGCCATTTCCACTCGGCGGAGTGGGGCGGATCTCTGTCCTCGTGGCACCCATGAGGCGAAGTGTTTCGTGGACCCGGCTGGTCCCCACCTTGCGCAGGACAGATTCTGCGGCGGCGTTGTCCGAGATGGACATCATCAGGCGGACCAGGTCCCGCCACGAGATTCGTACCGTGTCCTCGAGGATAGCGAGGCCGGTAGGGCCTTGGGCTCTGTCTGCGGGGGAGAGGTCGACGAGAGCGGAAGGTTCCAGAACGCCGTGATCCACCTCCCTGCAGAACGCCATCATGACCGCGAGCTTGTACAAGGATGCGGCCGGAAAGGCCTCCTCCTCGTGAAAGGAGAACACTGGCAATTCGGGTGCGTCGATCACTCGGGCCGATACTGCGCCCGTCATGTCTTCGCTCTGCAGAAACTCGGCCACTTCGCGTCCAAGCTGGCGCAGTGCGGCATCAACCCCCGCGCTGTTCCACGTCTCACCGGACATGTGCAGCGAACCTCCCCAGGCAGTCGTGAAGCACCATTGCCGCATCCCGGGCCGGTGGTGTGGCATCAGGATGGTGGGTGACGCGCAATCTGAGGGGCAGCAACCCCGCCTCGAGGGGAGCTCCTCCGAATCCGGGTGTTTCACTCGGCATCAGAGTGGCAGCACCGAGCGTGCGCATCTCCGCGGCAATCTTCAGGGGGTCCACCTCCTGCCTGAGCTGAGTGATCACACCAAGCGCTTCGAGCTCGGCGGACAGCACATCGAATGCCGCCGGTCCATCGGTTCGAGGAGGCACGAGCATCTCGGAAGGGACAGCGTGCCTCAGATCGTTTTGATGTATGGGGGCGTCGGGCAGAGGACGCATGCACAAAACCTGGGGAATCGCGACTACAGGTAGAGAAACTAACTCGTCGGTCACGATCGGGGCCACCACCATCCCCACAGCCGCCGTGTTCTCACGAACGTGGCGCACGATGTCTGCGGACGAAGCCCCCGTCCACTCGGCTCGCGGAAAGGTGGCCACGGTGTCGAGCAGGCATGCACTCACCCAGGCGGCGGGCAAGGACCGGGGTATCCACACTTGAACCGAACCAGTGCGTTGCGCCATGTCGTTGCCCAGCGTGAGCACTCGCCGTTGGGCCGACACCAGGTCGTGGGCCAGGGGCAAGAACGCCTCACCAGCTGGGGTCAACGAAACGCCTCGGGCGTGGCGGACGAACAGCTCGTCACCCACAGCAGTCTCCAGCCGGCGGATGGTCTGTGACAGAGGGGGCTGGGACACCCCGAGTGCCTCCGCGGCGCGGCCCACGTGCCCCGTTTCGGCAACCACCAGGAAGTCTTCAACCCAGCGGAGGAGATTTCCTGTTCGGTCGCGTCTCATAGCTTTGAAGATAACGTATTGGCCCTATGAAAGTCTTGGACATATGGCAAGCGGCTCTCATAGCGTGATTGGGCCATGACATGAACTGCAGGATGGAGCACGACCATATGGCTACCTCACCCAGACGTACTCGACGCCACGACCGCCTCGCGATGAGCGTCGTCGTTGCCCTGATGCTCAGTGGGTGCTCAGTGCTGCCGGGAAATGAGCCCCAGGATGCGGCTGAGGCACTTGCGCACGGCTTGCACGCCCGGGACGTCTCTGGGCTCGAATTTTCGAACGCGGGTGGCTCGGAGGTCCAGGCCGAGCTGGATCGCATCCTTCGCATGACGGGGGGCATTGTACCGGACGTGCAAATGGGTCGGGTGAGCAACCAGGGTCAGACTGCCCACGGAGAGCTGACCTGGAGATGGGACCTGCCTGCCACCCAGGAAGACTGGACCTACGCCACCGGTGTGGATTTCCAGCGGTCCAACGGCACATGGAAGGCCACCTGGGAGCCGTCACTTGTCGCTCCCGAGCTGGCAGAGGATGAGGTCCTGCGTATCCAAACGGTCCAACCAGAGCGTGGGAAAATCCTCGGGGCGGGCGACCAGCCGCTGGCCATGAAACAGACCATTCACCGCGTAGGGTTAGACCTCCGTGAGGTCCCCCGCGAGAAGCGGGAGGGTTCGGCCACCGCACTGGCCAAGGCTGTGGGCATTGACCCCGAGCCCTACCGGGAATCAGTGCGTCAGGCTGACGACAACGCGTGGGTAGAAGCTATTGCATTGCGGGAAGAAGATTTCCGGGCGCTCGACGCCCAGAGTATGAAGAGAATCCCCGGGCTCCTAGTTACGAAGGACGCCCGCGTTCTAGGCCGGACCAAGGGTTTTGCCGCCGAGACCCTCGGGTCGGTCGGCGAAGCGACGGCCGAGGAGATCGAGAAGTCGGGAGGCAAACTCACCCGTGGTGCCCAGATCGGACGTGGGGGGCTACAAGAAGCGCATGAGGCCACCTTGCAGGGAAAACCGGGAGTCGTCGTTGACCGCATCGGCGTCCACGCAGACGGCAGCCTCAAAACGGGACGAACCCACCAGCTCATGGCCCAGGGGCCTGTTCCGGGAGAGGATCTGCACACAACACTCAACGGTGGTCTTCAGGAGGCGGCACAGCGGGCACTGAAAGGCATCAAATCACCGTCGTCTGTCGTGGCGATGCGACCTTCGGACGGCGCGGTCCTGGCTGTGGCCAACGGAGAGGGATCGAAGGGTTATCCCACTGCGACCCTGGGTCAGTACGCGCCCGGATCAACCTTCAAGGTTGCGACCTCCTTAGCCATGCTTCGGGAGGGAGACACACCCGACACGATCGTCGATTGCCCTCATACGTACTCGGCTGAGGGAATGAACGTGGCCAACTTCTCGGGCTATCCGCGGGAGTTCGAGGGAAGCGTTGCCCTGCGGCAGGCGATGGCCCATTCGTGCAACACGGCGTTCGCCGCCCAGCACGAAAGGATTAGCCAGCAGAATTTGGCGGACGCCGGCAACTCTCTCGGCGTTGGAGTGGAGATGAACGCGGGAATCCCTGTGTTTTCGGGCAGCATCCCCACGGAAGAACCAGCGGCAGAACATGTCGCCGCCATGTTCGGGCAGGGCCGCACATTGGTCTCTCCCTTCGGGATGGCCAGGTTCCAGGCCAGTGTTCAGGCAGGCAAGCTGGTGCAGCCCAGTATCCTGGGCCATGAACCTGCATCGGAACCCTCGTCCAGTCATCCGTTGGAGACGAGTGAGGCGGCAGACCTGAAAACGCTGGAGCGGGAAGTTGTGTCCACTGGGCACCTGAAAGCGCTGGGTTCCCTGGAGCCAGACAGCGCCATCGGAAAGACAGGCACGGCAGAATATGGGAATGAAAACCCGCCTCGCACCCACTCTTGGATCATTGCGGGCCACGGCGATCTCGCGGTAGCAGTCTTCGTGGAGGACGGTGACCTTGGATCAATTACCGGCACTCCCATCATGCTGGAGGTACTTCAAGCAGCACAGGGCCTGCAATGAGGGTGTCCCGGGGCAGCAAGCGGTGGGTCAGATGAAGTGCCGACGGTTGATTCGCCTCGGGACAGCGTGGTTGGTATGCATGCTGCTCATGGTTGCCACAGGGTGCGCGCCATCGGGAGCACGCTCAATCGACTCTTCGTATTCGCCGTTGCTGGCAGCGTGGGAGAGGGCCGTTGCGGGCAGAGACCTTAGTGCGCCTGCCGACCTGCGGAATGCGTTGGAGATGCCGGGCCCACTGTTCGGAAGAGATGAACTAACTGGGGGGACATTCGCGTACGAGATGGGGTCAGGAGGGGAATCGGATGTGGTGATGTGGCGATTGGTCCATGGGGCGGATCCTTTCGAGGAGGAATCCTGGTGGGAGCACGTCTGCACGAACGTGCAGGTGGAAGGCGCTCACTTGAAACCCCAGCCCACTGGCTGTCTCCCCGGGGTTCCGGACGACCCTCCTTCGAATGCGCTGCCAAACGAAGTTGAGCACCCTCCGAGCCAGCACCCGTGGTCGCGACCCGCCAATGGAGATCTAACATTCGCGTGCGAACCAGAGAACATAGAAGTAGTGGTAGATCAGCTTCAGGCGTCAGGTGCCAAGGACAGCGCGCGCCTGTCGGTTCGCAATTATGGAACCAGTTCATGTGATCTGCTTGGGACACCGGGTATCAGGTTTCAAAACGAGAGGGAATCACGGGTGGTCTCGTTGGGCGGCGGGACTGGCGCGGTGCGCCTGAAGCCCGGGCAATCCAGCACTGCGACGATGTCCTGGGCGCCCACGTCCGAGCCGCCGGGGCCTCAGCAACGGGTGGATGTGACCCTGGGTGGCATCGATCCGATTCGCGCCCAATTTGGATATGGCGCAACCAGCGATCCTTTGCGTTTTCCCTCCGGAACTGGCCGGGTGGGTGCATGGTCTCCGCCAAGCGAATCGGCCGCCCTCGGCGACGTGAGTAGGGTGTCCGCCGTCGTCGCGCCGACCTGCGGCGCACAAAGAGTCTCGGCCGCGCTGGCCCCGGTGGACCAGGAGGAGGAACCTGCGTCTGGCTCACGAGTGCATGCTGAAATCCGCATCACCAACCACAGTTTCCTGCCTTGCAGGGTGAACCAGATCTCCGTCATGGACCTGAGCTCCTCAGGGCAAGTTGTGTTCAGTGAAATCTCGGAGCGGGTCATCCTTCCTGGCGAGGAGTATGCGGCCAAGATTAGCTGGGAACCTGCTTCCGCTCTAGGCTCTCCTACTGCATGGACTGTGGATTTCGATGGTGGCGGGGGGCCTGTTTCGCTCGACCAACAAGAGGAGTTCATCCCAACAACGGCGTCGCAGATCGAAATTGGGGGCTGATTCATACATGTTGGGGGATTGCTGTGTGCTCGGTCATGTTCGAAGAACAGATGCCCAGGACTATTGTCTTCACCGTCCGGGGC
>NZ_JAVKPY010000042.1:0-535 GCF_040981035.1 Kocuria sp. CPCC 205297
ACTCACCTAGCTCGTGGGAAGTCTCAGTACTTCCCTGCCAAGCTAGGAGAGGCGGGACTGGAGGGACTATGTAGGGTGCTTGGTTTCAATCTGTGATACCCCTGTGATCCTTTCTGTGAGTCCGCGAGGTCCGCAGCTCACACCAGCACTGTAGGTTGCCTACAAAAAAATGGAGGCTTTATGTTGAATTTTGCATTTTTTATTGAATTAATTGGTGATTCTATCATGTTAGGTGATCATAGAGCACAGCTTGGAGGTCCCCGCTGTCCACATAGCCACAGATACATGTCACAGGACAGGGTTTGCCGAGTGAGAGAGCCAGCAAGCGAGCTCAGAGTTTAGGGCCCAACTAGTTCATCAGTGAGTCAATGGACAAGATCAGGCTAAAGCCAGACCTGCAATTTAGTAGGCCAGCTGCAGTCACAATTGATGACATCATAGGATCACAATGCATGCCAGAGAGGCCAAAAGGCCACAGGCACCTAGCCAACTGTCTCCATGAGAAAGCAGGCGGCCTTCTTAAGGAAGGTGGGTT